>NZ_JBSIBZ010000180.1:0-4474 GCF_058245575.1 Streptomyces sp. UF-297
GCTCCGCCCCCGCCGACCCGTCCGCCCCCGCCTGGCGGCAGCCGGACCAGCCGCCCGGCGCCGGAGCCGACGGCGGCGCCGCGCTGCCCGCCGAGCACCTCGCCGCGGCGTCGTCCGCCGAAGGCCCGGACCCGGCCGCCGCACACGAGCGCTGCCCCGACCCGGCCACAGTCCTGCTGACCGCGCTCGGCCCCGGCCCCCGCCTGTGGGAGCGCGGCACCGACCACCCCGACGCGCTGACGGTCCGGCTCGGCACGGCCGCACAGCCCGGTGGCCGCGGGGCCGTGCCCGTCACCGTCGAGCTGCGCAAGGCGGGCGCCCTGGGCCTGGCCGGGCCCCGCCCCCGTCTGGCCGGGCTGGCCCGCTCCGCCGTCGCCCAGCTCGCCGCGCTGCACTCCCCCACCGCCCTGGAGATCGTGCTGATCAGCACGGACCGCTCGCGCCATGTCGAGGACCGGCTGGCCGACTGGGCCTGGCTGGGCTGGCTGCCCCAGGTCCGCCCCTCCCACGGCCAGGACTGCCGGCTGCTGCTCGCCTACGACAAAGAGCAGGCCGCCGCCCGTACCTCCGAGCTGGTGCGGCGGCTGGACGACGGCCCGCTGGGCCCCGGCTGGCCCAGCGCCGAGCGCTCCGCCGTCGCCGCGGCCGCCGCCCGCCACCACGGCCCGTACACCGTCGTCGTCGTGGACGGCGACCCCGGTACGGCCGCGCTGCGCGAGACGGTGGCGCGGCTCGCCGCGGGCGGCCCCGCGGCCGGCATCCATCTGCTGTGCCTGGCCGAGACGCCCGCCGCCACCCCCGCCTTCCCGCTCGCCGCCACCTACGAAGCGGCCCGCGCGGCCTCGCCCGGATTCGGCGAGTGCGGGGCGGTCGCGGTCCTCAGCGGCGATGTCGCCACCGCCCTGCGCGTCATCCAGCCGGGCACCAGCCCCAACGGCACGGTCGCCACGGTGGACGCGGTCTCCCCCGCCTGGGCCGAGCGCATCGCCCGCGCCCTGTCCCCGCTGCGCGAGACCGACTCCGGCGCGGCGGGGCGCCCGGCCCGCAGGGCGGCCGTCCCGCTGCCCGAATCCTCCCGGCTGCTGGACGAGTTGGGCCTGGCCCGGGCCACCCCGGCCTCCCTGATGGCCCGTTGGGCCGCCGCGGCGGACGGTGACCGCCCCGGCGCCATGGCGGTGCTGGGCGCGGGCCCGCACGGCCCGCTGTGCGCCGACCTCGCGGGCGAGGAGGGCTCCCATCTCCTCCTTGAGGGCGCCACCGGCAGCGGCAAGACCGAGCTGCTGCGCTCGGTGGCCGCCTCCCTGGCCGCGGCCGACCGGCCGGACCGGCTCACCCTGGTCCTGGTGGACGGCGGCGGCAGCGAGCGCGGCGAGGGCCTGCGCGTGTGTACGGACCTGCCGCATGTGACGACGTATCTGGCCGCCTCCGACCCCGTCCGCATGCGGGCCTTCGCCCAGGCGCTCACCTCCGAGCTCAAGCGGCGCGCGGAAATACTGGGCGGCACGGGCTTCGCCGAGTGGCGCGCCAAGCACCAGTGCGCGCCCCGGGTCGTGGCCCCGCGCCGCTCGGCCGAGGGTTCCTTCGAGGTCCAGCGGGCCGACGCGGACAGCTCCTCCACCGGCACCCTGCGCCTGCGGGCGCGCGGCGCCGACCCCGCGCCGCCCGCCGAGGAGAGCTCCGCGCCCATGCCGCGGCTGTTCGTCCTCGTCGACGACTTCGACGCGCTGGTGTCCCCCGCGCTGGGCAGTACGGGCCGGCCCGCGGCCGGTTCGGTGGTCCGCGCCCTGGAGGCCGTCGCCCGCGACGGCGCCGCGCTCGGTGTGCATCTGATCGCGGCGACCGGCCACCCCGACCGTACGGCCGATACCGCTACGGCCCAACATGCCGGACTCCGCGTGGAGTTGGGCTTCCCCGGGGACCCCGCCGACCCCGTCCCGCCGGGCCGCGGGCGGCTGCATCTGGCCGAGGACGACTCCTCGACCCCCTTCCAGGCCGGCCGGGTCACCGGGCGCATACCCCGTACCTCCACCCTGCGCCCCACGGTCGTCCCGCTGGAGTGGCAGCGCATGGGCGACCCCCCGGCCCGCCGCCCGCTGCGCGAACTGGGCAACGGCCCCACCGACCTGGCCCTCCTGGCCAGCGCCCTCCAGCGCGCGGCGGGCTCGACGACCGTGCCCCCGCTCCTCTGACCCGTGCGACCCCACGGGACGGACGAGCGGGGGTTGCGACGCGGGCCCTAGCCGCAGTTGAGGTTGCGGACCGGGCCGATCTTGGTGCCGCTGACCGGGCCGCTGCTCCAGTGGAGGATGACGCGGTGGTCGTGTACCCCGGCGCAGCCCGCGCCCAGGCCGCGGCCCGCGCTGCCGATCCAGCGCTCCTCGGCGTCGTTGGCCCAGCCCCACCACCGCGAGCTCTGCAGCTGGGCGGTGAAGGTCCAGTTGTTCGCGCAGCCCGCGCTGGAGGCGCCGGCGGAGACATGGCCCGGCCGGTCCTGCACCGGAGCGCCGACGTCGAAGGTGCAGCCCTGGATCGTGACCGTGGACGTGGCGGGGGCCTGTGCCGCGGGGGCATCGGCCCGTGCCACGCCGCTGAGGCCGAGGCCGGCCACGGCCAGTGTGGTCGCGACGGCGGCGGCACGGCGATGGATGGTGGTCATGGTTACTCCCCGTATGTCTTGCTTGCCTGGATTCGTGTCATCCCTACCAGGCCGGTGGGGCGCGATGGCGCCCGTTCGCTTCGGACACGTACGCGGGCGCCCATCCGTATGACACGCGGGCGGAAAACGCGAAGAACGCAGAGAACGCAGAGAACGCGAAGATCACGGAGAACGCGGAGGACACGGAAAGGCTCCGTGGCGGTCCCGCGCGCACTGCGCGCTCCGCCCGCCGCCCGGCCCGAGCGCGTAACGGGGCGGTCACGAAAGGCCAGTTGGCGCGGGACGCGGTATTGCGGCGGCAGTGATCCCGGCGTAGGACTGTCGCACGACGGCACGCACGACAGCACGCACGAGCCACGCACCGAAGGCGAGCAGGGCGGCACACGGCGCCAGACGGCGCCACCGCGGCGTACGGGAGGCAACGGGGATGCGGACACGGCGCTCGACCCTCCGCACGACAACGGCACTCGTCGCCGGCGGCGCACTCGCGCTGGCGCTGGCCGCGTGCGGCGGCAGCGACAACGGCGACGGCGGGAACGGCAGCGGCAAGGAGACCGGCGGCGCGAAGCAGACCGTCGAACTGCCGCGGCTGAACGGCCAGAAGATCCAGGTGACCGCCGTCTGGACCGGCCCGGAGCGCAAGAGCTTCGAGAAGGTGCTCGACGAGTTCGAGAAGCGCACCGGCGCGAACGTCACCTTCATTCCCAGCGGCGACGACATGGCCGGCTTCGTCGGTACGAAGATCGCCGGTGGCCAGCCGCCGGACGTGGCCATGGTCCCGCAGGTCGGCGTGTTGCGCGAGTTCGCGCAGAAGGGCTGGCTCAAGCCGCTGGGCGCCGGTGCCAAGGCGCAGCTGGCCAAGAACTTCTCCCAGGGCTGGCAGGACCTGGGCGCGTACAAGAACACCTCCTACGGCGTGTACTTCAAGGCCAGCAACAAGTCCCTGATCTGGTACAACGCCAAGGCGTTCGAGAACGCGGGCACCTCCGAGCCCAAGACCTGGCAGGACTTCCTCAAGACGGCCCAGACCATCGCCGACTCGGGCGTGGAGCCGGTCTCGGTCGGCGGCGCGGACGGCTGGACTCTCACCGACTGGTTCGAGAACATCTATCTCTCGCAGGCCGGGCCGCAGAAGTACGACCAGCTCACCCAGCACAAGATCAAGTGGACCGATCCCTCCGTCAAGCAGGCGCTGACCACCCTGGCGCAGCTCTTCGGCAAGCCCTCGCTGCTCTCCGGAGGCAACGGCGGCGCCCTGCAGACGCAGTTCCCCAACTCCGTCACCCAGGTCTTCAGCGGCGACCAGCCCAAGGCCGCGATGGTCGCGGCCGCCGACTTCGCCGCCACCAACATCGGCCAGACCAAGGCGAAGCTGGGCACGGACGCCAAGCTCTTCCCCTTCCCCGCGGTCGGCGAGAAGGCGCCGGTGGTCACGGCGGGCGACGCCGGGGTGGTGCTCAAGGAGGGCAAGGCGGCCCAGGCGCTGCTGACGTTCCTGGCCTCCACCGACGCCGCCGCCATCTGGGCGGGCCAGAGCGGCTTCATCTCGCCCAACAAGGCGCTGGACCGGTCCGCGTACGCCAATGACGTGCTGCGCGAGATCGCCGGTGCGCTGATCGCGGCCGGGGACGACTTCCGCTTCGACATGTCCGACCAGGCGCCCGCGAGCTTCGGCGGCAAGCCGGGCCAGGGCGAGTGGAAGGACCTGCAGGACTTCCTGAAGAACCCCAAGAACATCGCGGGCACCCAGGCCCAGCTGGAGAAGGACGCGGCGAAGGCCTTCGGCGCGAACTGAGGGCCGGCCCGGCTCACGGCACC
>NZ_JBSIBZ010000181.1:0-4372 GCF_058245575.1 Streptomyces sp. UF-297
GCCGCTGCCCGGCCGCGAGGTCGTGGCCCAAGGCCTGGCCACCACCCTCGCCCTGGTGCAGGCCCTCGGCGACGCCGGGGTCGACGCGCCGCTGTGGATCCTCACCAGCGGCGCCGTCGCCACCGGGCCCGGCGAGGTGCTGACCAGCCCGCTGCAGTCGCAGATCTGGGGCTTCGGCCGGGTCGTCGGCCTGGAATACCCCGACCGCTGGGGCGGGTTGATCGACCTGCCTGCCGTACTGGACGAGCGCACCGGCGCGCAGCTGGTGGCCGTGCTGGCAGGCTGCGACGAGAACCAGGCCGCGGTCAGGCCTGCCGGGATTCTGGGCCGCAGGCTGACCCACGCCCCGCAGCCGACGGCGAACGGAAGCGCGGGGACATCGCACGGAACCGCGCTGATCACCGGTGGCACCGGCGCGCTCGGCGGACACGTCGCGCACTGGCTGACCGGACGCGGCGTGGACCGCCTGGTGCTGACCAGCCGCTCCGGGCCCGCCGGACAGGGCGTCGCCGCACAGGCGGCCGAACTGGCCGCGCAGGGCGCCCGCGTGGACGTTGTGACCTGTGATGTGAGTGACCGGTCGGACGTCGCCGGGCTGGTGGACTGGATCGGTACGAGCGGCCCTGCGCTGTCCGCGGTGATTCACACGGCGGCGGTGCTGGACGACGGCGTCATCGACGGCCTCTCGGCGGAACGTCTGGAGACGGTGCTGGCGGCCAAGGCCGGCGGCGCTGCCCACCTGGACGAGCTGACCGCGGACCTGGACCTGGACGCGTTCGTCCTGTTCTCCTCCGTGGTGGCCACGACGGGCGGTCCCGGCCAGGCCAACTACGCCGCTGCCAACGCGTACTTGGACGCCATTGCCGAGAACCGGCGGAGCCGCGGACTGGCCGGGCTCGCTGTGGCCTGGGGCCCGTGGGCGGCCGGTGTGGCGCAGGGCTCCGAGGCCGCGCGGCAGCGGCTGGCCCGCAATCAGTGGGAAGGGATGATGGCCCCGGACCTGGCGGTCCGGGCCCTGGGCGAGGCGCTCGACGGCCCCGACACCGTGCTGACGGTGACGAACATCGACTGGTCCGTGATCCTGTCGACGCCGGTGTCGGCGGCGAGCCTGCTGGAGGTTCCGCTGATGCGGGACCTGCCGGAGATCCACCAGCTGGCCTCGCTCCTGGCGGCCGTCCCCGCCGTACCGGCCGAAGGGGACCTGGCGCGCCAACTCGCCGGACTGGGCCGGGCCGAGCAGCACCGGATGCTGGTCGAACTCGTCCAGGCCAAGGCCGCCCATGTGCTGGGCTACCCGTCGCCCGAGGCGGTCGAGCCGGGCCGCGCCTTCAGCGAACTCGGCTTCGACTCGCTGACCGCTGTGGAGCTGCGCAACGACCTCAACACCGCGACCGGGCTGCGGCTGCCCGCGACCCTGCTGTTCGACTACCCCAGCGCGGCCACCCTGGCCGAGTACCTCGAAGCGGAGCTGCTGGGGGCCCAGCCGGACGACACCGCGGCACCGACGGTGGCATCGGCCGCGTCCGTGGCCGACGAGCCGATCGCGATCGTCGGCATGAGCTGCCGCTACCCCGGCGGCGTGGTCGACCCCGACGGGCTGTGGGCGCTGCTCACCTCCGGCGGGGACGCGATCTCCGGCTTCCCGGAGGACCGGGACTGGGACCTGGAAGCCCTCAGCGACCCCTCGGGCCGCGGCTCGTACGTACAGGCCGGCGGGTTCATCGAGGACATGAGCGGCTTCGACGCCGGGTTCTTCGGCATCAGCCCGCGCGAGGCGCTGGCCATGGACCCGCAGCAGCGGCTGCTGCTGGAGACCTCGTGGGAGGCCCTGGAGCGGGCCGGTATCGACCCGGAGTCGGTGCGCGGCACCTCGACCGGCGTGTTCGCCGGCGGGTACGCGTCCGGCTACGGCTACGGCGTGGACATCGAGGGCGCGGCACACCTCATTACCGGCAACGCGACGAGCGTGCTGTCCGGCCGGGTGTCCTACGCGCTCGGTCTCGAAGGCCCGGCGGTGACGGTGGACACGGCCTGCTCGTCGTCCCTGGTGGCGCTGCACTTGGCCGCGCAGGCTCTGCGGTCCGGCGAGTGCTCGATGGCGCTGGCCGGCGGTATCACGATCCTGGTGACCCCCGAGGGGTTCGTCGGCTTCAGCGAGCAGAGCGGGCTGGCGAAGGACGGGCGCTGCAAGGCCTTCTCGGCCGACGCGGACGGCATGGGCTTCGCCGAGGGCGCGGGCATGGTCGTCGTGGAGCGGCTGTCGGACGCCCGGCGCAACGGCCACAAGGTCCTCGCGGTGCTGCGCGGCTCCGCGACGAACCAGGACGGTGCGTCCAACGGCCTCACCGCGCCGAACGGCCCGTCCCAACAGCGGGTGATCCGGGCCGCGTTGGCGAACGCCGGGGTGCGCGCCGACGAGGTCGACGTGGTCGAGGCGCACGGTACGGGCACCAAGCTGGGCGACCCGATCGAGGCGCAGGCGCTGCTCGCTACGTACGGCCAGGAGCGCCCCGAGGACCGGCCGCTGCTGCTGGGCTCGGTGAAGTCCAACATCGGACACACCCAGGCCGCGGCCGGCGTGGCCGGTGTGATCAAGATGGTGCTGGCGCTCCAGCACCAGCACCTGCCGAAGACGCTGCACGCGGACGAGCCCTCGCCGCACGTGGACTGGACGGCGGGCGAGGTACGGCTGCTGACGGAAGCGGCGCCGTGGCCCACCAACGGCCGTCCGCGGCGGGCCGGTGTGTCGTCGTTCGGTCTGAGCGGCACCAACGCCCACATCATCCTTGAGGAGGCCCCGGCCGCCGAGGCCGGTGTGCCGGAGAACGACGGCCAGGACGACGCCATCGACCAGGGCGCGCCCGCCGAGGCCGACACCCTCACGGTGGTCGATCCCGGCGGGGTCGGCGCGTGGCTGGTGTCGGGCCGTTCGGCCGAGGGCCTGGCCGGGCAGACGGAGCGGCTGCACGACTGGGTGACCACGCGTCCGGAGCTGCATCCGGCGGATGTGGCCTGGTCGTTGGCGACCACGCGGTCGGTGTTCGAGCACCGTGCGGTGGTGGTGGGCGCTGACCGTACCGAGCTGGTGTCCGGGCTGCAGAGCCTGGCGGCCGGTGTGCCTGTGGGTTCGGTGGTGTCGGGCGTGGCTCGCCCCGGCGCGCGGGTGGTGTTTGCCTTCGCGGGGCAGGGTTCGCAGTGGGTGGGCATGGGGCGGGAACTCGCCCAGTCCAGCCCGGTGTTCGCGGCGCGTCTTGCCGAGTGCGAGCGGGCGTTGGCGCCGTTTGTGGACTGGTCGCTGAGTGACGTCCTCGCGGGTGCGGAGGACGCGCCCGAGTTCGAGGCGGCGCACGTTGTCCAGCCTGCGCTGTGGGCGGTGATGGTGTCGCTGGCGGCCGTCTGGGAGGCGGCAGGTGTCTCACCGGATGCGGTGGTGGGTCACTCGCAGGGTGAGATCGCGGCGGCGACGGTTGCTGGGATGCTGTCGCTGGAGGACGGTGCCCGGGTCGTGGCGTTGCGGTCGCAGTCGTTGAAGGTGCTGGCGGGTGCGGGCGGGATGCTCTCGGTGAGCCTGTCGGCCGCCGCTGTTGAGGAGCGCTTGCCGAACTGGGGTGAGCGCCTGTCGCTGGCGGCTGTCAACGGCCCGGCCTCGGTAGTGGTTTCCGGCGATCCCGGGGCTCTGGAGGAACTTCAGGCGGAGCTGGAGTCCGAGGGCGTACGGGCCCGGATGGTGGCGGTGGACTACGCCTCGCACAGCGCCCAGGTGGAGCGGTTGGAGGCGGAGATCACCTCCGCGCTGGCCGGGATCGCGCCGCGTCGGGGTCGGGTGCCGATGGTCTCCGCGATGACGGGCGAGACGCTGTCCGGCGAGGAGTTGGACGCCGCGTACTGGTACGGGAGCCTGCGCGCCACCGTGCATTACGACCGTGCGGTGCGGGTGCTGGCCGGGACGGGGCACCAGATTTTCATCGAGGTGACCCCGCACCCGGTGCTGTTGGGAGCGATGAACGACACGCTCGAAGAGGTCGCGCAGGACGCCGGCCCCGGTACGGCGGCCGGTGTGGTGTGCGGGACGCTGCGGCGGGATGACGGCGGCGCGAGCCGCTTGTTGATGTCGCTGGCCGAGGCGTACGTCCATGGCGTGACGGTCGACTGGGCGAAGGTGCTGCCGTCCGCCGACCGGGTCGAGCTGCCGACCTACGCCTTCCAGCACGAGCGGTTCTGGCCGCGTGCGGCCGGGCCGGTGCTTGGTGGCGACGCGGTGTCGCTGGGGCTGGGTGCGGTGGGTCATCCGCTGTTGGGTGCGGCGGTCGAACTGGCCGGTGGTGCGGGCCTGGTGTGCACTGGTCGGTTGTCGGTGCGTACGCATCCGTGG
>NZ_JBSIBZ010000182.1:0-4212 GCF_058245575.1 Streptomyces sp. UF-297
GTGTTCATCGAGGTGGGTCCCGACGGCTCGCTGTCCGCGCTCGGCCCGGACGCGGTGGCCGGTATCGGCACCGACGAGAGCGCGTTCATCCCGCTCCAGCGGCGGAAGGAGCATGCCGGGCACGGCGTGACCGGTCTGGTGACCGGCCTGGCGCGGGCGTTCGTCAACGGTGCCACCGTCGACTGGAGCGCGGTACTGCCCGCCGGTGAGCGGGTGGCGCTGCCCACGTACGCCTTCCGGCACCAGCAGTACTGGCCCAGCGGCGTGCTGACCGCGCCGACCGCGGCGCCGACCGTGGGTGGCGATGGCGCGAGTACGGCGGCGGAGGCCCGGTTCTGGGCCGCGGTCGAGGGCGGTGACCTGGCCGGGATCGCGGACACGCTGGCCATCGAGGACCAGAAACAACTGAGCGGTGTACTGCCCGCGCTGGCGTCCTGGCGGCGCCGTGAGCAGGACCGTTCGGCAACCGCGAACTGGCGTTACCAGGTGGGCTGGACGCCGGTCGCCGAGCCCGGTCCGGCGGCGCTGACAGGGCACTGGCTGGTGGTGGCCGCGTCCGGGCAGGCCGATGACGACCTGACGCGGGGATGTGTGCAGGCGCTGGCCGACAGGGGTGCCGAGGTGGTGACGGTGGAGGCCACCGAAACCACCGACCACGAGCGGCTGGCGGCGCAGATCAGCGCGGTGTACCCGCAAGGCGGTGTCTCCGGCGTCGTATCGCTGCTGGCACTGGACGAGACACCGCTGCCCGGTCACCCGGTGCTGGCGAACGGCCTGGCCGGGACCCAGACACTGGTCCAGGCCCTGATCGCCCTGGCGGTCCATGCGCCGGCGTGGGTTCTCACCCGTGGCGCCGTCGCGGTCGCGTCGGACGAGGTGCTCAGCAACCCCGTACAGGCGCAGACGTGGGGACTCGCCCGCGTTGCCACGCTGGAACACCCCGACCACGGTGGCGGTCTGATCGACCTGCCGGCCGACTTCGACGAGCAGGCCGCGGCCCGGCTCTGCGCGGTGCTGGCCGGGTGCGGCGAGGACCAGGTGGCGATCCGCCCGGCCGGGATCTTCGGCCGTCGGCTGACCAAGGCCGAGCAGCCCAGCGGGAGTTCCGAGCGCTGGGTGCCGCGCGGCAGTGTCCTGATCACCGGCGGTACCGGCGCGATCGGCGGGCACGTGGCCCGCTGGCTGGCCGGGCGCGGCGCACAGCGGCTCGTACTGACGAGCCGGTCCGGGCCCGCTGCGGCGAGTGCGGCCGCGCTGGCCGCGGAACTGGCGACGGGCGGGGCACACGTGGAGGTGATCGCGGCCGATGCCGCCGACGACTCCGCGCTCGCCGGGGTGATCACCACGATCGGTGCCGACGGCCCGCCGCTGACCGCGGTGATGCACGCCGCGGGCCGCGCGCAGGCGACCGCGATCGACGACACCTCGGTGACGGAACTCGCCTCGGTCATGGCGGCCAAGGCCGCGGGCGCCGCCAGCCTCGACCGGCTGACGGCGGACCTGGACCTGGACGCGTTCGTGCTGTTCTCCTCCATCGCGGCGACCTGGGGCAGCGGTCTGCAGCCCGGTTACGCGGCGGCCAACACCTTCCTGGACGCCCTGGCGGAGAACCGTCTGGCCCGCGGCCTGGCGGCCACCTCGGTGGCCTGGGGCCCGTGGGGCGGCGGCGGGATGACCGACGAGGAGGGCTCGGCCCAGATGCAGCGGCGCGGACTGCGGCTGCTGGAGCCGGAGCGGGCCGTCCAGGCGCTGGCCCAGGTTCTCGACGGCCGGGACCGGGTGATCACCGTCGTGGATGTGGACTGGTCGCGGTTCGCGCCGCCGTTCACCGTGCGCAGGCCCAGCCCGCTCATCGAGAGTCTGCCCGAAGTCGTCGACGTCCTGGCCGCGTTGGAGAGCGACAACGGCCCGGCCGGTACGGAGGCGGGCAGCGCCCTGGCCCAGCGACTGGCAGGCCTGTCGCGGCCGGAGCAGGACCGGCTCCTGATCGACCTGGTCCGGACCGAGGCCGCGGCCGTACTGGGACACGCGAGCATCGACGACGTCGAGGCCGACCGGTCCTTCACCGACCTGGGAGCCGACTCGCTCACCGCCGTGGAGCTGCGCGACAAGCTGGGCGCCGCCACCGGACTGAGCCTGCCCAGCACGCTGCTGTTCGACTACCCCACTCCGGCCGCGCTCGCCGAGCATCTGCGCGCCAGCCAGTCCGAGGAGACCAGCGCGGCCCAGCCCGTGCTCGCCGAACTGGACAAGCTGGAAGGCATGCTCGCCGCGCTGACCGGCGACGACGAATCCGCCCAGATCACCAACCGGCTCGAAGTCGTGCTTTCCAAGTGGAAAGAGGCTCGGGAGCGGAACGCCGAGACCGGCGTTGCGGAAAAGCTCGAATCGTCAACCGACGACGAAGTCTTCGACTTCATCGGCAAAGAACTCGGAATTTACTGACATGGCAACCGCCGCGACTTCCTCGACGGGGTGACGTAAGTGAGCGAAGACAAACTCCGCTACTTCCTCAAGCGGGTTACCGCAAATCTGCATGAGACTCGGCAGCGCTTGCAGGAGCTGGAGGCTGCCGGTGACGAGCCGATCGCGATCGTCGGCATGAGCTGCCGGTTCCCCGGCGGCGCGCGCAGCCCGGAGGCACTGTGGGACCTTCTGGCCGCCGAGCGCGACGCGATCGCCGGGCTGCCCCAGGACCGGGGCTGGGAATTCGGTGACCCCGATGTCCCCAACTCCGGTGCCCCTGAGGTGGAAGCAGGCGGCTTCGTCTACGACGCGACCGGGTTCGACGCGGGATTCTTCGGAATCAGCCCGCGCGAGGCCGTGTCGATGGACCCGCAGCAGCGACTGCTGCTGGAGGTGTCGTGGGAGGCGATGGAACGGGCCGGAATCGACCCGGCGTCGCTGCGCGGCAGCGCGACGGGCGTGTTCGCGGGCGCTTCCGCATCCGGGTACGGCTGGATAACGGGCCGACAGGGCGAGCTCGACGGCCATGTGATGACGGGCAACGCGACGAGCATTCTGTCCGGCCGTATCTCCTACACGCTGGGCCTGGAGGGCCCGGCGGTCACGGTGGACACGGCGTGCTCGTCGTCCCTGGTCTCGCTGCACCTGGCCGTCCAGGCGCTGCGGTCCGGGGAGTGCTCGCTGGCGCTGGTCGGGGGCGCGTTCGTCGCGGCCACCCCCGTGCTGTTCACCGACTTCAGCAACTCGCTCGGGCTGTCCCCCGACGGACGCTGCAAGACCTTCTCGGCCTCGGCCGACGGCATGGGCGTGGCCGAGGGCGCCGGTGTCGTGGTGGTGGAGCGGCTGTCGGACGCGCGGCGCAACGGGCACAAGGTGCTGGCGGTGGTACGCGGCTCCGCGATCAACCAGGACGGCGCGTCCAACGGCCTGACCGCCCCCAACGGCCCGTCCCAGCAGCGCGTGATCCGCGCCGCGCTGGCCAGCGCCAAGCTGTCCCCCGGCGACATCGACGTGGTGGAGGCGCACGGTACGGGAACGCCGCTGGGCGACCCGATCGAGGCACAGGCGGTGATCGCCGCCTATGGCCAGGACCGGCCGGAGGACCGGCCGCTGTGGCTGGGTTCGGTGAAGTCCAACATCGGGCACACCCAGCAGGCCGCCGGCATGGCCGGGATCATCAAGATGGTGCTGGCACTGCAGAACCAGCGGCTGCCCCGGTCCCTGTACGCGGAAGACCCGTCGCCGCACGTGGACTGGTCGGCCGGCGACGTACGGCTGTTGACCGAGTCGGTGTCGTGGCCGACGGACGAGCGGGTGCGCCGTGCCGGTGTGTCGGCGTTCGGCATGAGCGGCACCAACGTACACATCATCCTGGAGGAGGCCCCGGCCGAGGACGGCGCGAAGCCGCAGATCCCCGACGAGGACGGTGAGCTGGCGGCCGTCCTGGACGAGCCCGTCGACGAGTCCGAGCCGATAGCAGCCGCCCCCGCGGTGGTCGAGGCGGACGGCCTGGCCGCGTGGGTGGTGTCGGGCCGGTCGGCCCAGGGCCTCTCCGCGCAGGCGAACCGGCTGCGGGAGTGGGTGGCGGGGCGTCCGGAGCTGGAACCGGCTGATGTGGCGTGGTCGTTGGCGGCGACGCGGTCGTCGTTCGAGCACCGGGCTGTGGTGCTGGGCGGTGGTCGCGAGGAGCTGGTGACCGGCCTGCGGAGCGTTGCCGCTGGTGAACCCGTGGGTTCGGTGGTCTCC
>NZ_JBSIBZ010000183.1:0-4021 GCF_058245575.1 Streptomyces sp. UF-297
CCCCCCCCCCCCCCCCCCCCCCCCCCCCCCCCCCCCGGGGGGGCTGGGTTCTACCAGCCGGGCGGGACGGGCTCCTCGAACGGCGAGGGGGCTTCGATCTCGCGGGTGTATCCGCCGTGAAGCTCCTCGTCGTAGTTCTCGCACTCGGGGTCGCAGGGCTCCCCCTCGTCCGCCCCGCATTCGGTGCAGGGGTCTTCGAGGTCTACGTACGCAGCCATCGGGCCGCCTTCCGGGTCGGGTTTCGAGTGGTGGTGCTGGTCGGGGTGCCACCCCCTCCCAACAAGGACAACATTACCACTTTTCCCCCTGATTTCCAAGCATGAAGGGGCCTTTGAGCTGGCGTTTTCCTGCCTGACCCGTCGGTGTCCGTACTCAGTGCGAGGTCGTGCAGATCGGGGTCTCGGTCACTCCGGTGCACTGGAGGTGGGCGAACAGGGGGTCCGCGAGGTCCTTGTGCACGCCCTCGGCGTGCAGGTTGCACAGGCGCAGCCGCTGGGTGCGGCGCTCGGCGTAGGTGATCGTCAGCAGCCTGACGGCGGTGCCGCCCGCGGCGCCGCACGCGCCGCGCTGGCTGGTGTAGGCGTACGACTCGCAGCCGACCCACCCGCGCGGCCGCTCCGTCGGGGCGCTCACGCGGCGTCTCCGGTGACGGCGGGGAGCGTGAGGTTCTTCCACTGCTCGCCGTCCCAGACCTGCCAGACCTCGGGTGCGGGCCGGTGCTGGGCGAGGTCGCGGGCGAGGTGGCCCATGTACGGGTAGTCGCCCCGGGCGAGCCAGACGGACGGGATCTTGGCGACGACGGTCATCCCGTGCCACTCCCCTCCGTGGAGTCCGCGCAGCAGGCTGGTGCGCTGCCGCTTGCACCGCGCGGCCTCCTGGGCCAGGTCGTGCTGGTCGACGAGGAGTTCGTAGACCCGCTCGGCGCTGATGGGCCGCCCGTTCAGGCGGCAGGCGTCGGTGAATTCCTCCATCGCCTGCCGGTCCTTGGCGGTGTGCTGGAAGAACCAGGTGCCGCCGCCGTTGCCGCCGTTCTCGATGACCCCGAGGCAGTAGTCGCCTTCGTTGACGGTCGCCCGGAATGCGATGCCGTTGCGCGTGGTCATCTGCTCGAAGTCGTCCAAGTGGTAGCGGGTGTGCGGGACTTCAAGGCCGGTGAGGGGCAGGGTGATCAGTTCGGTCATGGCTCTCTTCTCGTGTCGTGCGGACCGCCGGGGTGGCGGTCCGGGAATCCGGCGGCGTGCGGTGCCGGCCACCGACGGGCGTGCCGTCGGCTGCGGCCTCGCTGACCGCCGTGGCGCGCGGCCGCGCCGAGGCCCGGGGCCTGTCGGCGCGGCCGCGCGACGCGGCGGTCAGTTCCGGTGCTCGCTCGGCGGGCCGTTCGGGCCCTCGAAGATGACGTTGACGTGGGTGCGCTCGTGGGTGATGCGGTCGGCGTCGGGCCGGGTCTGCCACGGGCGCTGACGGTTGGCCACGGCCTGGAGCGCGGCGGCGCGGGAGCAGTTGCATCCGGTCTCGTCGCAGACCGGCAGGACGGCGTCCACCGTGTAGACCGGGGTACAGAACGGGGCTTCGTAGGCGGTCAGATGGTCGTAGTAGTAGATGCGGCCGGTTGCCGTGCGGACGGTGCTGGCGTGGGTGCGGCTGTGGTGCTCGGTAAGGGCCCTGCCGTACGCGCGGGCGGTCTGCATGTGTCCTCCTGGTGCCGGGTTTCGAGGGGGCCGGGGGGGGGGGGGGGGGCGGCGCCCCCCCCCCCCCCCCCGGGGTGGGTTCGCTGCGCGGTTACGCGTCGGCGAGGGTGAGCGGGACGTCGCGCCCGATTGCGGCGGCCAGTCCGCGCTCGCGGGCGAGGTTGTCCAGCCCGTCGCTCAGCTCGGCGTTGATGGTGTGGCAGCGCAGGTATCGCGCGCCGAAGCCGTGGGACCAGACAGGGAAGCCGTTGGCCTTGAATCGGCTGTCGATGATCCAGTGGGTTTCGTCGACCAGGCGAGAGAGGAACTGCGTCTCGGCCTCCTCGCCCTCGACGGCGATCTTGAGCTGGGCGTACAGGCCGATCAGCTCCATGCCGAAGAGTCCGGGCTCCTGGTGCCGCTTCAGCTCGATGACGGTCCCGGTGAGGGTGTAGGTGCCGTCCTCGTCCTCAAGCGTGACGGCGATGACCTGCGGGTCGGTCTGGGTGGTCACGGTTCCTCCGTGGGTTCGGTGTGGGTTTCGAGTGGTGGTGTCGGTCAGGGTGCCACCCCCTTCCAACAAGAACAACATTACCAGCATTAGACCGGAAAGGGAAGCGGGAAGCGGGTTCTACCAGGGGCTTTCCGGGCCGGTCCGCCACTCCCACGCGGCCCCGATACGGGCGCACTGGGTGCGGGGCCGACTGCCGGTCGGCGCCCAGCTTCCGGGAGGGCGGGCGACCGGCGCGGCCGGCGTCGGAGCCACTGCGGGCCGTCGCGTCCCGCCCCGACCGGCGGGCCGGGACGGCGGGCGGTCGCCGCCCCGGTCGCCGGTCAGAAGTGAGTCCAGTGCCCGGGGTCGGCCTCGACGGCTGCCTGATGGGCGCGCACTGCCTCGATGGTCCCTTCCGTGACCACCCGGTAGTGCGCCTCGTGCACGGCGACGTGCAGCGCGATGTACTGGGCGAGCTTTTCGCGGTCGGTGCCACCCCGGCCCATGTACCGGGGGCACTCGTCGCAGATCACGCGGTAGACCGGCACCCGCCCGACCTCCTCGCCGCGCGTGGCGCGGCGGGGCGCGGTACTGCCGGGAATCCAGCGGGCGCCTGCCGACGGCGCGGGGTGCTGCGCCGCGTGCTGCCGGACGTCCCACACGTGCTGTTCAAAGTCGTCGGTGACGGGGCCCAGCCACTGCGGGCAGTGGTCGCACACCACGTGGTAGAGCGGCGTGGTGTCGACGATGCGGCCGTAAACGGCGAACGTGGGAACGGTGCTGGTGGTCATGCTCGGGGCCTCTCTCGCTGGTGGGGTTTCGAGGGGGCCGGGGCGGCGGTGCCATCCGCCGCCCCGGCGGGGGGGCACAGGTCAGCTGATGTCCCAGTCCACGCGGCGGCGGGTGACGGGGGTAAGGGCGCGCTCCAGGCGGAGGGCCTGGCGGCTGGCGGGGTCGCGGCGGAACGGGGCCGTGGCCAGGGCCGCGCGGACGGCGGCCCGGTCGCGGCGGTGCGCGGCCTTCTGGTACGCCTTGCGCTTGCCGGGGGTGTCCTGTGCCTGCCCCCGGGCGACGGCGCGGGCGGTGAGCTGCGGGTGGCCGTCCTCGTCCCGCGCGGCCGTGGCGAGGATGCCCTTCCGGGCGGCGGCGCGGTCGTCCATGCCCAGCAGGCGGGCGGGGTTGCCCGCGCGGGCGGTGCGGTAGCGGCGGTGGTGGTCAGTACGGGCCACGGTGTTCCTCCGGTGGTGCGGGTTTCGAGGTGTGTTGGTCGGGGTGCCACCCCCTCCCAACAAGGACAACATTACCAGAGTTGAGCCGGAAATGGAAGCGGAAAACCGGGCCTCACCTGGGGTTTTCCGCCTCCCCTCCGGTCCCCCTATGCGGCGTAGCGGTAGACCGGCCGGTCCTCGCCGGGAATCCGGGGCGCCCCCTCGGGGGCGATGCGCACGGCGACGAACTCGCCGTCGTACGGCTCGGCGGCGAACCCCTGGGCGGCCGCCCACTCGCGGGCGACTTCCGCCGCGCCGGTCTCCTCGCCCTCCTCGTACGCGACGACCATCACGACGTCCGGGCCGAAGAACAGCGTGGCGTCGTACCAGACGTTCATCAGGGCGTCGCGGATGCCGTCCGGGTCGACGACGGCGGCGGGCGTGACGACGATGCGCTGCACCGGCAGCTGGTGAGGCTCCGGGCGGAGCTCGCAGGTGCAGGTGAACGTCTGGGGGGCGCGCGTCGCGGTGGTCATGTCCTCTGCCTCCGTGGTGCGGGGTTTCGAGTGGTGGTGCCGGTCGGGGTGCCATCCCCTTCCAACAAGGACAACATTACCATCCTTGGCCCGGAAACGGAAGCCGAAAAGGGGGTC
>NZ_JBSIBZ010000184.1:0-4019 GCF_058245575.1 Streptomyces sp. UF-297
CCCACATCCACCGGCTCCAACTCCGCACGAGCCGAAACCCACTCCCGCAACCGACCCGCCTGCGCCGCCAGACCCTCCACGGACTGACCCGACACCAGCCACGCACCGGCGCCACCGATCTCTACGACCGCCGCCGCGGTTTCGGGCGCACCGGTCTCCTCGCCCTCAGCGGGAGTCTCGGCAGGCTCGGGGGCCTCCTCCACGATGACGTGGGCGTTGGTGCCGCTGATACCGAACGAGGACACTCCGGCGCGGCGCGGACGCTCTCCGGCGGGCCACGGCACCGACTCGGTCAGCAGCTTGATGTCGCCGGCGGTCCAGTCCACGTGGGAGGACGGCTCGTCCGCGTACAGGGTCTGCGGGAGCTGCTGGTGCTGGAGGGCGAGCACCATCTTGATCAGGCCCGCGACGCCGGCCGCGGCCTGGGTGTGGCCGATGTTGGACTTCACCGAGCCCAGCCACAACGGGCCCTGCTCCGCGCGCTCCTGTCCGTAGGTGGCCAGCAGTGCCTGTGCCTCGATGGGGTCGCCCAGCGTGGTGCCCGTACCGTGCGCCTCCACCACGTCCACATCGCTGGCCGACAGCTGGGCGCTGGCCAAGGCGGCGCGGATCACGCGCTGCTGGGACGGGCCGTTGGGCGCCGTCAGACCGTTGGACGCACCGTCCTGGTTCACCGCGGAGCCGCGTACCACCGCGAGGACCTTGTGGCCGTTGCGCCGCGCGTCGGACAGTCGCTCCACGACGAGCATGCCCGCGCCCTCGGCCCAGCCGGTGCCGTCGGCGTCCTCGGAGAACGCACGGCAGCGCCCGTCCTCCGACAGCCCCTGCTGCCGCGAGAACTCCACGAAGGTCCCCGGCGTCACCATGACCGTCACACCACCGGCCAGCGCGAGCGAGCACTCGCCAGAGCGCACCGCCTGGACGGCCAGGTGCAGCGCTACGAGGGACGACGAGCACGCGGTGTCCACCGTCACCGCCGGGCCCTCAAGACCCAGCACGTACGACACCCGGCCCGACAGCACACTCGTCGCATTGCCGGTCATCAAGTGCCCCTCGGCACCCGAACCGCCCTGACCCGCCCACGAGACACCGATCCCGTAACCGGACGCGAAACCGCCCGCGAACACACCGGTCGCGCTGCCGTGCAGCGACTGCGGGTCGATCCCGGCCCGCTCCAGCGCCTCCCACGAGGTCTCCAGCAGCAAACGCTGCTGCGGGTCCATCGCCAGCGCCTCGCGCGGGCTGATCCCGAAGAACCCCGCATCGAACACCGTCGCATCGCGCAGGAACGCGCCCTGCGCCACGTACGAGGTGCCATCGCTCTCGCGATCCGGGTCGTACACGCTGTCCAGGTCCCAGCCGCGGTCGGTCGGGAAACCGCCCACCGCGTCCCCGCCCGAGGACAGCAGCTTCCAGAACTCCTCGGGGCTGCCCGCACCACCCGGGAAACGGCACGCCATACCGACGATCGCCACCGGCTCCGTCGCCCGCTCCTGCACCTTGCGCAGCCGTGCTCGGGCGTCCTGGGCGTCTGCAATGGCCCGCTTAAGGTAACTACGAAGCTTGTCCTCGTCAGACACGTCAGCTCCCAGGAATGATGTTTCGGCAGTTTCAGGGGCGGGCCGGCCGCACGGAGCGTGCGGCCAGCCCAGTTCCGGCGGGGCCCGTCAGGACCGGGCAGGGGTCACTCGAGTTCGTCGACGAGGGCGAACAGCTCGTCGTCGGTCGCGGCCTCGAGTTCTTCCTCACGCCGCTTCTTGCTCTTGTCGGCGTCCTGGCTGCCCATGGCATCCAGCAGCCGGCGCAGCCGCTCGGTGGCCTCCTCGCGCACCGGCTCGTCCACCGACTCCCGAAGCGCGGCCTCCAGCCGGTCGAGCTCGGCGAGCAGCGGCACCGACACCGCCTCGTCGGGGACCATCTCGGTCCGCAGCCAGGTGGCCAGCGCGACCGGGGTGGGGTAGTCGAACACCAGCGTGGCGGGCAGTCGCAGCCCCGTCACACCGTTGAGGCGGTTGCGCAGTTCGACGGAGGTCAGCGAGTCGAAGCCCAGGTCCTTGAACGCCCGGCGGCCCTCGATCGCCTCGGCCGAGGCGTGCCCCAGTGCCGCGGCCACTTCGGCCCGCACCACATCGGTGAGCACCCGCTCCTGCTCCGCCCGACCCAACTCGGCCAGGCGTCGCACCAGTTCGCCTTCGCTGCGATGCGTACCGCTGCCGCTCGGACCCGAGACGGCGGCGAGCCGGCGGATCTCCGGCAGATCGCGTACGAGGGGTGTCTCCCGCGGGTCCGTGGCGCCCGGCGCCGCCACCAGCTGGGCCCAGTCGACGTCCATCACCGTCACGACGGCGTCCGGACCGTCCAGCGCCTCGCCCAGGGCGCGTACGGCGAGCTGCGGGTCCATGGGCGGCATCGGGCCACGCTTGACCCGCGCCCGCACCACCTCGCTGGACGCGGCGAAACCGCCGCCCGCCCATGCGCCCCAGGCCACGGTCAGACCGGCCAGGCCGCGGCCCCGCCGGTGCTCCGCCAGGGCGTCCAGGTAGGCGTTGGCCGCCGCGTAGTTGCCCTGACCCGCGGCTCCCAGAGTCGACGCCGCGGAGGAGAACAGTACGAACGCGTCCAGGTCCAGGCCGGCGGTCGCCTCGTCCAGGTGGGCGGCGCTGGCGGCCTTCGCGGCCAGCACCGTCTCCAGACGCGACACCGAAAGCCGGTCCACGACACCGTCGTCCAGCACCGCTGCCGTGTGCATCACGGCGGAGACGGCAGCTCCCGTCGCTCCGGTCCAGGCCACCAGCCCGGCCACGGCCGACCGGTCGCTGACATCGCACGCCACCACGTCGACGGCGGTCCCGGCGGTCGCCAGTTCGGCCGCCAACGCGGCAGCGCCCTGCGCTCCGGGCCCGGAGCGGCTGGTCAGCACCAGACGCGGTGCCCCGCGCCCGGCCAGCCAGCGCGACACATGCCCGGCGATCGCTCCCGTACCACCGGTGATCAGCACACTGCCGCGCGGTGTCCAGGTACGGCCGTTGCCACGGTGCTGTGCCGCCCGGGTCAGCCTGCGGCCGAGGATTCCGGCCGTCCTGATGGCGACCTGGTCCTCGCCGCACCCGGCCAGCACCGCTACGAGGCGCGCACCGGCCCGGTCGTCCACCGTCGCGGGCAGGTCGACCAACCCGCCCCAGCGATCCGGGTGTTCCAGGCCGACGACCCGGCCCAGACCCCACACCTGCGCCTGCACCGGGCTGACCAGCGCCTCGCCGGGGGTGGCCACGACCGCGCCCCGGGTGGCCAGCCACAGCGGCGCGACGACGTCGGCGTCGCCGAGAGCCTGGATGAGGCCCAGCGTCGCGGCCAGTCCCCCGGTCACCACCGGGTAGTCCGGCACCGGGGTCTCGTCCAGCGCCAGCAGCGACAGCACACCGGCCACACCGGACTCCGCGCCCGCACGCTCCAGCGCCGAACCCAGTACGGCCGCCATATCCGCGCGGTCCACGACGCCGGCCGCCACCTCTGCCACGACGACCTCGGCACCACGGGCGCCGAGCGCCGCAGCGCACTGTCGCGCCACGTCGTCCTCGCCCGGCCCAGCGGGGGCCACAAGGAGCCAAGTGCCGGACAGGACATGGGAGTCGGGCTCGGTTGCCGGAGCCCAGCTCGCCCGGTAGCGCCAGTTCGCGGTCGCCGAACGATCCTGCTCACGGCGCCGCCAGGACGCCAGCGCGGGCAGCACCTCACCCAGATGCTGCTGGTCCTCGATGGCCAGCGTGTCCGCGATCCGCGCCAGGTCACCGTCCTCGACGGCGGCCCAGAACCGGGCCTCCGCCGCCGTACTCGCACCATCGCCACCGGCGACCGATCCCGGCGTGGGGAAGTTCAGAGTCCCCTCCGGCCAGAACCGCTGGTGCCGGAAGGCGTACGTCGGCAGCTCCACGCGCTTCCCGGCCGGGAGCACCGTCGCCCAGTCGACGGTGGCACCGTTGACGAACGCCCGCGCCAGGCCGTTGACAAGGCCGGTCACG
>NZ_JBSIBZ010000185.1:0-3976 GCF_058245575.1 Streptomyces sp. UF-297
AGCACTTCCTGGCCTTCACCGCCATCGCCTGCAGCCTCATCTGCTACCGCAGACTCACCAAATGAGACGACGTCTAAAGAGAGCGACAGGCGAGACCAGGGAGGCGGACGGACCGGCCGCCGACCTCGCGCTCAGTGACGCCGCTGGGACAGCCCGCCACATCGCCCGACAACTCGGCGCCGCGGTACGCGCCCCCGTCACCGTCGGCGCCTCCGCCCCCGTACCGGCGCCCGGCGCCCGCCCGACCGCCGTCGCCACCGCATACGCCGAGGCCCAGCGCTGCCGCGAGGCACTGCGCGCCCTGGGCCGCGCCGGCCAGGGAGCCGCCGCACCGGACTTCGGCTTCCTCGGCCTCCTGCTCGCCGACACCCGCGATGTCGACGGCTTCCTGCGGCGTACGCTCGGCCCGGTCGCCGACTACGACACCCGCCGCGGCACGGACCTGGTACGCACCCTGGACGCGTACTTCGCCAGCGGCATGAGCCCGGCCCGCACGAAGGACGCTCTGCACGTCCACGTCAACACCGTCGCCCAGCGACTGGAACGGATCGGCCGTCTCCTCGGCCCCGACTGGCAGTCCCCGCAGCGCGCCCTGGAACTCCAACTGGCCCTGAAGCTACGACAGTTGTCCGTTGCCGTAGCGCGTTGAGGACGCGTTCCGTATCCACTGATGGGCACCGGGTACGGGCCGAGGCGCTCGTACCGGTAGCGCCCTCCGGGTGCGAATCCGGCCGCCGTGCGGCAGCGTGGTGGCTGGCCCCGGAGCGCATGTGACCATCCTCCGTGGCCCCTGTGGATCATCCCGACCGAAGGAGTACGTCATGGGCGACGAGAGCGCGATGGACAAGCTCAAGGGCAAGGCCAAGGAAGCCGTGGGCAAGGTAACCGGCGACGAACGCCTCAAGGGCGAGGGCCGCACCGACCAGGCCAAGGGCAAGGTGAAGGGCGCCATGGAGGACGCCAAGGAGAACCTCCAGGGCATGAAGGACTCCCTCAAGAACAAGGACGACTCCTGACCGACCGGCCGCCGGAGGCCTGCCCGCCGGCCTGATCCCCTCCGGCGGCCGGGTCCGCGCCCGCATCCGAGGCGCGATCTGTGCCTGTCACCGCCTCCGTTGCCGTGTACGTACGCGTACCCGAGGCGGTATCAGTGCCTGTGGTTCGTCCCCGTTTCCGTGGCGCACCCCATGGCATCGGCCGTGCCCGTATCCGTACCTGCACTCGTACGCCGACCCGCGGCCGCACCCGCGCCTTCACCCCGCCCCGGCCCCGGCCCCGTATCCGTATCCGTATCCGCACCAACGGTGGCCAGGTCCCGGCTGCGAGTCTCCTTCGCCACCGCCACCGCCACCACCGTGATCAGCGCTGCGAGCATCACATACAGCGCGACCGGTGAGGCGCTGCCGTGATCGGCCAGCAGAGCGGTGGCGATCAGCGGCGCCGGGGCGCCGGCCGCCACAGAGGCGAACTGCGCGCCAATGGACGCCCCCGAATACCGCATCCCGGTCGCGAACATCTCGGCGAAGAACGCCGCCTGCGGCGCGTACATCGCTCCGTGGAAGACCAGCCCGACGGTGACCGCGAGCAGCAGCAGGCCGAAGTTCTCGGTGTCGGCGAGCGCGAAGAACGGGAACGCCCAGGCGGCCACGCCCGCCGCCCCCAGCAGATACACCGGCCGCCGCCCGATCCGGTCCGAGAGTGCACCCCACGCCGGGATCACCGCGAAATGCACGGCCGATGCCGCCAACACCGCATTCAACGCGGCCTGTTGGCCGAGGCCTGTGTGCTGCGTGGCGTAGACGAGAACGAAGGCTGTGAGCACGTAGTAGGAGATGTTCTCCGCCATCCGCGCGCCCATCGCGATCAGTACGTCACGCCAGTGGTGCCGCATGACCGCCACCAGCGGCATCCGCTCCGCCGCCGACCCCCGACCCTGCGCCCGCCGCCGCTCCTCCGCACCCGCCAACGCCGCCTTGAACACCGGCGATTCATCCACCGACAGCCGTATCCACAACCCGACGATCACCAGCAGACCCGAGAGCAGGAACGGCACCCGCCACCCCCAGGAAGCGAACTGCGCGTCAGACAGCAGCGCGGTGAGCGCCGAAAGCACCCCGGTGGCCAGCAACTGCCCAGCGGGCGCCCCGGTCTGCGGCCACGACGCCCAAAAACCCCGCCGCCGCGCATCCCCATGCTCCGACACCAGCAGCACCGCACCGCCCCACTCACCGCCCAGCGCAAACCCCTGCACCAGCCGCAACACCGTCAGCAGCACTGGGGCAGCCGACCCGATCGCCGCATGCGTAGGCAGCAACCCGATCGCGAACGTCGCACCGCCCATCATCAACAGGCTGACCACCAACAGCTTCTTACGCCCCAGCCGGTCCCCGAAGTGCCCGAAGGCCAGGGCCCCGATAGGCCGCGCCGCGAACCCGATGGCATACGTGAGAAACGACAACAGCGTCCCCACCAGCGGATCGGAACCCGGAAAGAACAACTTGTTGAACACCAGCGCAGCGGCCGACCCGTACAGGAAGAAGTCGTACCACTCCACCGTCGTACCGATGAGACTGGCACCGACAATGCGCTTGAGACTGGCGGAACTTGGGGGAGCAGTTGCAGCGGCAGTCATGGTCACCACTTCCGTACGATCACAGGACGTCACACGTGTCGCCACACCGTAGAAACCCCCACCTCACCCGCCCATGTGCCGGCGCCCCACACTTCCACCCCGCACTGTGCAGCCGGACACCATGCCTGCCCCCGACGAGCCGAGCAGGAGGGCGAATGGGTGCCCGGATGCTCGCCTCGGCAACTTGGACCGACCGCGGCCGAGCGGCATCCGAAGCGCCGAGAGGTCCGTCGCTTGGGCGACGCACCAAGCTGCACTTGCGCCAGCAGATTGGTCGACTGCTCGGTAATGCTGTCATAGCAGGGGGAATGTCCCATGAGTAGAAAGCGCCAGGACGATGGACCCGGCGCCTTCTGCTCATGCAGGGAGGGTCAGTAAGTGAGCGGCGGGCTCTTCACGATCTCCGGGAAATCGAAGTCGCTCTCGTTGGGAGCGATACGCAGTTCGGTCCGATAGACATGACCGGGCGTCGGGTTGGACAGCTTGAAGCTGAACTTGTGTGCCTTGCCGCACGGCCGGGGTTCGGAAACCCACGGCCATCCATCGGTGTCGTCCCATGCTGTCATGCGGACATGGCAGTTGGGCCCGGCGTTGATGGAGTCGAATGCCGCCTCGAATACGACGCGGCCGTGGCCGTTCTCGTCGACCGTGCGTACACACGCCAACTTGGATGCCGGTCCAGTGCAGCCACCACCCGTGGCAGCAGCGGCCGTATCCGCAGTACCGACGACAGTCGCGCCGGCCACCGCGGTGATGGCTAACGCCGTAGCCGCAACGCTCTTGAACACACGAATAGTCATTGCCTTCACTTCATTTCTCAATCTCGGGAAAGAACACGCTGAGCATAGGCGGGGAGCGGAGACCGCTGCCAGGATTATTTGATGCCGCGTCAGGGCAAGAGGGCCGCCCCTTTGATCTGTCACCTGATCCCATGGTCTGGGCCCTCGCCCGGCCGCCGGCGTGCGGCGCGAGGTGAGGCCGCAGGTTTCCTGGAGTCCCGCAGGGCGGTGAGCGATTTCGCAACGCCATTTCGCGCAGCCAGGTCTGTGCGCGCTTCGATCCTGCCTCCGCCTTCACCGTTGGGTCGGCAGATGCCGAAGGGGCAGTTCGGACTGCATTCCCATGGTTTCGTGCGCCGTGCTGCTCAATACCGACGGAGTCGCGCTGGCTCCGTTCGGCATCCAAACAATCTCGGATGCCTGTGCGGGTAGAGGACTGCGACAATAGTGAGTCGCCAGTAGTCCTCGAAGGCGCCGTTCGTGCTCATTGTCAAGCCCCGGGTTTTGTGGAGAGTGAGTTAGCTGGTTTTCTGGAGTGACGCTGGGGGTTCGGCCGCGTAGTAGG
>NZ_JBSIBZ010000186.1:0-3942 GCF_058245575.1 Streptomyces sp. UF-297
GGCACCTGCACGAGCTGACCCAGGGCATGGACCTGGAGCACTTCGTGCTGTTCTCCTCGGCCGCGGCGACCTTCGGCTCTCCGGGCCAGGGCAACTACGTGGCGGCCAACGCCTTCCTCGACGCGCTGGCGGCCGACCGCAGGGCGGCCGGACTGCCCGGAACGTCGCTGGCCTGGGGCATGTGGGCCGAGGCCAGCGCGCTGACCGGGCAGCTCACCGACGCCGAACGGGCCCGCATCAACCGTGGTGGCGTCAACGCGCTGAGCGCGGAGGACGGTCTGGCCCTGCTGGATCTGGCGCTCACCCGCGACGAGCCCGTACTCGTACCGGCCCGTCTCGACCTGGCCGGGCTGCGGGCCCAGGCCACTCACAGCGCGGAAGTCCCCTCGCTGTGGCGGGCGTTGGTCAGCGGCGGCTCCGGTCGCCGTACCGCGGCCTCGGGCAGCGGCGGCGCGGACTCGCTGCACCAGCAGATGGCCGGACTGTCGCAGCAGGACCGGGAGCGCAGGCTCACCGACCTGATCCGTACGCATGTGGCGGCCGTGCTCGGACACACCTCCGCCGACGCCATCGAACCCACCAGAGCCTTCTCCGACCTGGGCTTCGACTCGCTGACCGCGGTGGAGCTGCGCAACCGCCTGAACACCGCGACCGGACTGCGGCTGCCGGCCACGCTCGTCTTCGACTACCCCAACCCCGTGGAACTGGCCGCGTTCCTGCAGGAAAAGCTGCTGCCGGAGATCGCTGAACATGGCGAAACACAGCCTGCCGAGGAGAAACTCCGGAAGGCGCTCGCGACCGTCCCGCTGTCCAGGTTCCGTGAGGCCGGGCTGATGGAGGTCTTGATGCGACTCGCCGACGTCCACGACGACGCCCTGGTCGACGACAAGGGCGAAGAGGCCGAGGACATCGACGAGTTGGACGCCGAAAGCCTGATCCGCCTGGCCTTGGACGGCGAGACGGAGTGAAGTTGATGATGCTCGATGCGTGGAGGCAGCGATGACCGGACAGGCCGACAAGCTCCTTGAAGCGCTGCGTGCCTCCGTGAAGGAAACCGAGCGGCTGCGTCAGCGGAACCGCCAGCTCGTCTCGGCTTCGTCGGAGCCATTGGCGATCGTCGGCATGAGCTGCCGGTACCCGGGCGGGGTGACCACTCCGGAAGAGATGTGGGACCTCCTGGCCGCGGGCGGGGACGCGATCTCCGGCTTCCCGACGGACCGGGGCTGGGACGCCGAGGGCGTGTACGACCCGGACCCGGACAACCAGGGCACGTCCTATGTGGTCGAGGGCGGCTTCCTGCGGGACGCGGCGAGTTTCGATGCCGGGTTCTTCGGGATCAGCCCGCGCGAGGCGCTGGCGATGGACCCGCAGCAGCGGCTGCTGCTGGAGACCTCCTGGGAGGCGCTGGAGCGGGCCGGGGTCGACCCGGCCTCGCTCCGGGGCTCGCTGACCGGTGTGTTCGTCGGTGTCGCTCCCTCCGACTACGTCACGCACGAGGGCCTGCGGAGCATCGAGGGCCTGGACTGGCACCTGATGACCGGTGGCGCGGCCAGCGTGATGTCGGGCCGTATCTCCTACCTGCTCGGGCTGCAGGGGCCCGCGGTGTCCATCGACACGGCGTGCTCTTCGTCCCTGGTGGCGCTGCACCTGGCCTGCCAGGCAGTGCGCTCCGGCGAGTGCTCGCTCGCGCTCGCCGGTGGCGTCACGATCATGGCCTCGCCCGCGGGCTTCGTCGGCTTCTCCCGGCAGCGCGGCCTGGCCGAGGACGGGCGCTGCAAGGCGTTCTCGGCGGACGCCGACGGCATGGGTATGGGCGAGGGCGCGGGCATGGTCGTCGTGGAGCGACTGTCCGACGCCGTGCGCAACGGTCACAAGGTCCTCGCGGTGGTACGCGGCTCCGCGACGAACCAGGACGGCGCGTCCAACGGTCTGACGGCGCCCAACGGACCCTCCCAGCAGCGGGTGATCCGCGCCGCGCTGGCCAGCGCCCGGCTGACCGCCGCCGATGTGGACGTGGTCGAGGCGCACGGTACGGGCACCACGCTGGGCGACCCGATCGAGGCACAGGCACTCCTCGCCACCTACGGCCAGGACCGGCCCGAGGACCGGCCGCTGTGGCTGGGCTCGGTGAAGTCCAACATCGGGCATGCCCAGCAGGCGGCCGGTGTGGCCGGTGTGATCAAGATGGTGCTCGCCCTCCAGCACGGCGAACTTCCCAGGACGCTGCACGCGGACGAGCCCTCGCCGCACGTGGACTGGTCGGAAGGCGACGTACAGCTGCTGACCGAGGCCGTGCCGTGGCCGGCCGGCGAGCGTCCGCGCCGCGCCGGTGTGTCCTCCTTCGGCATCAGCGGCACCAATGTCCACCTCATCCTGGAGGAGGCTCCCGAGTCCTCCGCCGAGGAAGCGGCGTCCGGCGAGGCCGCGCCCGAGAACGGCGAGACCGCGGCACCGGCACCGGTGGTGTCGGGGGCGCACGCCTGGCTGGTGTCGGGCCGGTCGGCCGAGGGGCTGACGGGGCAGGCCGGGCGGCTGCGGGACTGGGTGAGCGCGCGGCCCCAGCTGGAGCCGAAGGACGTGGCGTGGTCGCTGGCCGCGACACGGTCGGTGTTCGAGCACCGTGCGGTGGTGGTGGGCGCTGACCGTACCGAGCTGGTGTCCGGCCTGGAGAGCCTGGCGGACGGTGTGCCCGCGGGTTCGGCGGTCTCGGGTGCGGTCCGGCCGGGTGCGCGGGTGGTGTTTGCCTTCGCGGGGCAGGGTTCGCAGTGGGTGGGCATGGGGCGGGAACTCGCCCAGTCCAGCCCGGTGTTCGCGGCGCGTCTCGCCGAGTGCGAGCGGGCGCTGGAACCGTTCGTCGACTGGTCGCTGAGTGATGTCCTCGCGGGTGCGCCGGGCGCTCCCGCTCTGGAGGCGGCGCACGTTGTCCAGCCTGCGCTGTGGGCGGTGATGGTGTCGCTGGCGGCGGTGTGGGAGGCCGCCGGTGTCTCACCGGATGCGGTGGTGGGTCACTCGCAGGGTGAGATCGCGGCGGCGACGGTTGCTGGGATGCTGTCGCTGGAGGACGGTGCCCGGGTCGTGGCGTTGCGGTCGCAGTCGTTGAAGGTGCTGGCGGGTGCGGGCGGGATGCTCTCGGTGAGCCTGTCGGCCGCCGCTGTCGAGGAGCGTTTGCCGAAGTGGGGCGAGCGGCTGTCGCTGGCCGCGGTCAACGGGCCGTTCGCGGTGGTGGTTTCCGGCGATCCGGAGGCGCTGGAGGAGCTGCGGGCCGAACTGGACGCGGAAGGCATCCGGGCCCGGATGGTGGCCGTGGACTACGCCTCGCACAGCGCCCAGGTGGAGCGGCTGGAGGCGGAGATCGTCTCCGTACTGGCCGATGTGACCCCGCGCCAGGGTCGGATGCCGATGGTGTCGGCCATGTCCGGCGAGACGCTGTCCGGCGAGGAGCTGGACGCCGCGTACTGGTACGGGAGCCTCCGGGCTACCGTGCACTTCGACCGTGCGGTACGCACGCTCGCCGACCAGGGGCACCAGATCTTCATCGAGGTGACCCCGCACCCGGTGCTGTTGGGGGCGATGAACGACACGCTCGAAGAGGTCGCGCAGGACGCCGGCCCCGGTACGGCGGCGGGTGTGGTGTGTGGGACGCTGCGCCGCGACGACGGTGGTGCGACTCGGCTCCTCACGTCCTTCGCGGAGGCCTTCGTCCATGGCGTGACGGTCGACTGGGCGAAGGTGCTGCCGTCCGCGGACCGGGTCGAGCTGCCGACGTACGCCTTCCAGCACGAGCGGTTCTGGCCGCCCGAGGCCGGGCCGAACCTGGGCGGGGACGCGGTCTCCTTGGGCCTGGGGGCGGTGGGTCATCCGCTGCTGGGTGCGGCGGTCGAACTGGCCGGTGGTGCGGGCCTGGTGTGCACTGGTCGGTTGTCGGTGCGTACGCATCCGTGG
>NZ_JBSIBZ010000187.1:0-3908 GCF_058245575.1 Streptomyces sp. UF-297
TTCACCGAACCCAGCAGCAACGGCCGATCCCCCGGCCGGCCTTGGCCGTACGTCGCCAACAGCGCCTGCGCCTCGATGGGGTCGCCGAGGCGCGTACCCGTGCCATGGCCCTCGACCACATCCACATCACCCGTACCCAGCCCGGCGCTCGCCAGTGCGGACCGGATCACCCGCTGCTGGGACGGGCCGTTCGGCGCGGTCAGGCCGTTGGACGCGCCGTCCTGGTTCATCGCCGTTCCGGCCACCACCGCGAGAATCCGGTGACCGTTACGCCGCGCGTCCGACAGCCGCTCGACCACCAGGACACCGACACCCTCGCCCCAGCCCGTGCCGTCCGCAGCCTCCGCGTACGCCTTGCAACGCCCGTCAGCCGCCAAGCCCCGCTGCCGCGAGAAGTCGATGAACGTGCCAGGTGTGGACATCACCGTCACGCCACCGGCCAATGCGAGCGACGACTCCCCCGAACGCAGCGACTGACACGCCAGATGCAACGCCACCAGCGACGACGAACACGCCGTGTCCACCGTCACCGCCGGACCCTCCAAGCCCAGCGCGTACGACACCCGGCCCGAGGCAACCGCGCCCACGCCACCCGTGCCGATGTACCCCTCAACTTCCTCCGGTACAGCGTGAGTCGGCAGATAGTCGTGGTAGAAGAGGCCCGCGAAAACGCCCGTGTCGCTGCCCTTCAACGCCCCCGGATCGATCCCCGCGTCCTCCAGCGCCTCCCACGACGTCTCCAGCAGCAACCGCTGCTGCGGATCCATCGCCACCGCCTCACGCGGACTGATCCCGAAGAACTCCGCGTCGAAATCCCCGGCGTCGTGGAGGAAGCCGCCCTTACCCGAGTAGGTCTTGCCGACCGCCTCCGGATCCGGGTCGACCACATCTCCGGGCCAGCCCCGGTCCTCGGGGAACGCGCCGACCGCGTCGCCGCCCGATTCGAGCAGCTGCCAGAACTCGCCCGGAGACGAGACACCGCCGGGGAAGCGGCAGGCCATCCCCACGATCACCAGACGGTCGTCGTCAACCGGCGCTCCGCCAGTCGCCGGGAGGGCCGAGCCCACCGACACGGTGCCTGTCTCGCCGACCAGCTCGCGCAGTACGAAGCCAGCGAGGGCGGCCGGGGTGGGGTAGTCGAATACCGCGGTGGCGGACAGGCGCAGACCGGTTGCGTTGTTGAGCCGGTTGCGCAGTTCGACCGCGGTGAGCGAGTCGAAACCGACGTCGCGGAACGCACGGTCCGCGTCGACACTGCCGGGACCCGGCAGGCCCAGGACCATTGCGGTCTGGGTGGCGATCAGGTCCCGTACGGCCTCTTGCTGTTCGGCCGGGCCCAGCCCCGCCAGACGTGCGGCCAGCGCGTTCTGACCATCGGCGGTCTGCCCGACCGTACGACGGACAGGCGAGCCCGTACGCGCCGTCCGCACAAGCGCGGACAGGAGCGGGGGAACCTCGCCCGTTCCGCGTATCGCGTCCGGGTCCAACTGGGCTGTCACCAGCAGTGGTTCGGTACGGGCCATGGCCTCGTCCAGTACGGCGAGACCCTCCGTGTCGGACAGCAGCCGGACTCCCTGGCGGGCCAGCCGCTGGCGTTCACCTGCTGTGAGATCGCCGGCCATGCCCTGTTCCCAGGGACCCCACGCCAACGACACGGCGGGCAGGCCCTGGTCGCGTCGGTGGGCGGCGAGTGCGTCCAGGAAGGTGTTGCCTGCGGCGTAATTGGCCTGGCCAGCGTTGCCGATGACACCGGCGATGGACGAGAAGAGGACGAAGGTGTCCAAGTCCAGGTGGCGGGTCAGTTCGTGCAGGTTCCAGGCCGCGTCGACCTTCGGCCGCAGCACCGACTCCACTCGCTGCGAAGTCAGGGCCGTGGTCAGGCCGTCGTCCACGATCCCGGCCGCGTGAATGACACCGGTCAGCGGCACCCCGTCCAACACCTCGGCCAGCTGGGCACGGTCTGCGGCATCGCACGCCGCAACGGTGACCTCGACACCCAACTCTTCGATATCGACGACCAGTTCCGGCATCCCCGAAGCCTCGATGCCACGGCGGGAGAGGAGCAGAAGATGCTCGGCCCTGCCCGTCTCGGCCCAGTGCCGGGCCACCAGACCGCCCAGGGCACCCGAGGCACCCGTGATCAAGACCGTGCCCGCACGTCCACCCACCGGAGCCGACGGCTGCTGAGCGACCCGCGTCAGCCTCGGTGCTCGCACCTGGCCCCCGCGTACCGCGAACTGCGGCTCGGCCGACTGCACACCCGTACGCAACCATCCCATGAGGCCTTCGGCGGACAGATCATCCACGTCCGCCAGCACCAGGCGACCGGGATTCTCCGCCTGCGCTACCCGCACCAGGCCCCAGACCGAGGCGGGGGCAACTTCCACGGCGCAGTCCGGTCCCGCATCCACCGCACGCTCGGTCACCACCAACAGCCGCGCCCCGGACAAGGTCTCCTGCGCAAGCCATTCCTGTACGACACCCAGCACAGCGGTTGTCGCATCCCGAACCGCGCCCGCAACACCGGCCGTGCCCACCTCCGGCACGACCCGCAGCACCACAACCGAGGGGGCCTCTTCGCCCTCTTCCACCGACGCCACCAGGCCACTCACGCCCTCGGCGCCCAACTCCGCCCACCGGACCACAGCCCCCGGCTCACCCTCGGGCGCGACCGGCACCCACTCCACGCCGTACAAGCCCTCGCGAGCCGACGCCGCAGCAGCAGCAAGGTCCTCGGCCGACACCGACCGCAGGACCAAAGAACCCACGGACACGATGAGTTCACCGGTGGGGTCGGCGAGCGTCAGTGATACGCCATCGCCGGTACGCTCCGGGGTCACCCGGACCCGGGCCACCGACGCACCCGACGCATGCACGTTGACATTCTTCCAGGCGAACGGCAGCGCCAGCCCTTCAGCCGCAGCGCCCAAGCCCAGCACGTGCAGGGCAGCGTCCAGCAGCACCGGGTGCACCCCGAAGCCGGACACCGCCGTACCCTCGGGCAGCGCGACCTCGGCGAACAGTTCCTCGCCGCGCCGCCAGGCCGCACGCATCCCCTGGAACACCTGACCGTACGCAAGCCCGCTCTCCGCCAGCTCCGGGTAGAAATCGTCCAGGTCCACGGCGACAGCACCCGCCGGGGGCCACTGCGCGAGCCCACTGTCGGAGATCTCGGAGCCGGCCGGGGCCACAACGCCGGCCGCGTGCCGCACCCACTCCGCCTCGGAGGCGGCGTCCTCGACCTGGGCATAGACCGCCACCGCACGACGACCGGCCTCGTCCGGCTCCTCCACCGTGACCTGAACCCGCAACCCACCCCGGGCCGGCAGCACCAGCGGCGCCTCAATGACCAGTTCCTCGACCTGGCCGCACCCGGCCTCGTCACCGGCCCGCACCGCCATCTCGACCAAGGCGGCACCCGGCACCAACACCTGCCCGGCCACCACATGATCGGCCAACCACGACTGCCCCGACGAAGACAACCGACCCGTCAGTACGAGGCCGCCGCTCGCCGGCAACACCACCGCCGCACCCAGCAGCGGATGGCGCGCGGGAAACTGCCCCAGCCCCGCCGCGTCCACCGCGCCGGAACCACCCGGCAGCCAGTACCGCTGGTGCTGGAAGGCGTATGTGGGCAGGTCGATCCGCTGGGCGCCCGTGCCCGTGAAGATCTGGTCCCAGCCGACGTCCACGCCCCGTACGAACGCCTTGGCCAGCGCCGTGAGCAGCGCTCGGGGTTCGTCACGGCCGCGGCGCAGCACCGGGAGCCAGGCCTCGGAGGCATCGTCGTTCTCCGTTTCCGTACGGGTCTGCGGGCCCATGCCCGAGAGCACACCGTCCGGACCGATCTCGATGAATGTCCGTACGCCGCTGTCGCGGAGCGCGCAGGCCGCGTCGGCGAAACGGAC
>NZ_JBSIBZ010000188.1:0-3899 GCF_058245575.1 Streptomyces sp. UF-297
GTGTCGGGCAGTGAGGTGGATGCCGCGTACTGGTACGCGAATCTGCGGCAGATGGTCCGCTTCGAAGAAGCCGTACGCGTGCTGGTCAGCGGTGGGTTCGGCGCGTTCGTGGAGGTGTCGCCGCACCCGGTGCTGACCGCCGCGGTGACGGAGACCGCCGAGGACGCCGGGAGCACCGGTGTGCTGACGGTGGGCACCCTGGAGCGCGACAACGCGGGCGCCACGCGTCTGATCACGTCGCTGGCGCAGGCGTACGCCGGTGGCCTGCCGGTGGACTGGAAGGCGGTGCTGCCCGCCGCTGAGCAGGTGCAGTTGCCGACGTACGCCTTCCAGCACCAGCGGTACTGGCTGGACCAGTCGGCGAGGACCACGCCCCCGGCGGGCGGCGACGGCGCGAGCACGGCCGCCGAAACGCGGTTCTGGGCGGCGGTCGAGGGCGGGGACCTGGCGCATATCGCCGAGGTCCTGGACATCGAGGACCAGCAGCACCTGGCAGAGGTGCTGGAGGCCATGACGTCCTGGCGGCGGCGGGAGCGAAGCCGCTCGCAGGCCGCGAACTGGCGCTACCGCGTGACCTGGGCGCCGGTCGCGGACCCCGACCCCGCCGCGCTCACCGGCCGCTGGCTGGTGCTGACCGGGCGGGCCGAGGACGCGTTGACGCAGCGATGCGTACAAGCGCTGGCCGCTCGCGGAGCGGACGCGGCCGTGGTCGAGACAGGCGCCGACGCCCTGGACCGGGGCACGATGGCGGCCGCCATCGGCCAGGCCCTGCAGGACACGGAGCCAGTGGCCGGCGTGCTGTCGCTGCTGGCGCTGGACGAGACGCCCGTCCCCGCGTACCCGGTGGTCGCCCAGGGGTACGCGAGGACGCTGGCTCTGGTGCAGGCGCTGGGCGACGCGGAGGTGGCCGCACCGCTGTGGGTGACCACGCGCGGAGCGGTGGCCACCGGAGCCGGTGAGGCGCTGACCAACCCGGTGCAGTCGCTGGTGTGGGGCTTCGGCCGGGTTGTCGGCCTGGAACACCCCGACCGCTGGGGCGGGTTGATCGACCTGCCTGACGTTTTCGACGAAACGGCCGAGGCGCGGCTGGCCGCCGTACTGGCCGGGTGCGGTGAGGACCAGGTCGCCATCCGCCCGGCCGGGATACTGGGCCGCCGGCTGACGCACGCCCCGCAGCCCCGCAGGCACTCCGAGCACTGGGCGCCGCGCGGGACCGCTCTGGTCACCGGTGGTACGGGTGCGATCGGCGGGCACGTGGCACGCTGGCTGGCCGGACGCGGCGCTCAGCGGCTGGTCCTGACCAGCCGCTCCGGCCCTGCCGCCGCCGGTGTTGCCGCGACGGCCGCCGAGCTGGCCGCGCAGGGCGCCCGGGTGGACGTCGTGGCCTGCGACGCGAGCGACCGGGCGGAGCTGGCCGGGGTGTTCAACTGGGTAGCGACGGACGGTCCCGCCCTGTCCGCGGTATTCCACACCGCGGGCGTCGTGCAGGCCACCACGGTGGAGGACACCGACCTGGCCGAGACGGCCGCTGTGGTGGCGGCCAAGGCCGCGGGCGCCGTGCACCTGGACGAGCTGACCAGGGACCTGGACCTGGACGCGTTCGTGCTGTTCTCGTCGATCTCGGCGACCTGGGGCAGTGGCCTTCAGCCCGCCTACGCCGCCGCCAACGCCTTCCTGGACGGACTCGCCGAGTACCGCAGGGCGCAGGGCCTGCCCGCCACCTCCGTGGCCTGGGGCTCGTGGGGCGGCGGTGGCATGACCGACGCGGACGGCGCCGAGCAGGGGCTGCGCCGAGGTCTGCTCGTCATGGACAAGGACCTGGCCGTACAGGCGCTGGCGCAGGTCCTGGACGGCGGCGAAGGCCTGGTGACGGTCGCGGCCGTGGACTGGGCACGGTTCGCCCCGCCGTTCACCCTGCGGCGGCCCAGCCCGCTCATCGAGAGCCTGCCCGAGGTCCGGCAGGCCCTGGACGACGCCGACGAGGACGCCACCGGCAACGGCGCGGCCGGCGACTCGGACGCGGGCGCGTCCCTGAAGCAGCGGCTGGCCAGTCTCTCGCGCGCCGAGCAGAACCGGACGCTGGTCAACCTCGTCCAGACCAAGGCGGCCGACGTCCTCGACTACCCCTCGCCCGAGGCCGTCGAGGCCACCCGCGCCTTCAGCGACCTGGGCTTCGACTCGCTGACCTCGGTCGAACTGCGCAACCGGCTCAGCACGGCCACCGGCCTGAAGCTGCCCGCCACCCTGCTGTTCGACGCCCCGACGCCCACGGCCGCCGCCGAGTTCCTCCTCGCGCAACTGGCGGGCGTCACCGACAGCGCCAGGACCGCGCCGGTCGCGGCGGCGGTCAGCGACGAGCCGCTGGCGATCGTCGGCATGAGCTGCCGCTACCCGGGCGGCGTGACGAGCCCGGAAGAACTGTGGAACCTGGTGGCCGCCGGAACCGACGCCATCTCCGTCCTGCCCGAGGACCGGGGCTGGGTCATCCAGGACCGGACCGACGCCGAAGTGGCGGAGTCCGGCGAACCCGTACGGGCGGGCGGCTTCGTCTACGACGCGACCGGGTTCGACGCGGGGTTCTTCGGAATCAGCCCGCGCGAGGCCGTGTCGATGGACCCGCAGCAGCGGCTGCTGCTGGAGGTGGCGTGGGAGGCGCTGGAGCGGGCGGGCATGGACCCCGCCTCGCTGCGCGGCTCCGCGACGGGCGTCTTCGCCGGCGCCTCCGCATCGGGCTACGGCTGGAGCACCGGCCTCCAGGGCGAGCTGGACGGACACCTCGTCACGGGCATCTCGACCAGCGTGGTGTCCGGCCGGGTGGCCTACGTCATGGGACTTGAGGGCCCGGCGGTGACGGTGGACACGGCGTGCTCCTCGTCCCTGGTCGCACTGCACCTGGCCTGCCAGGCGGTGCGCTCGGGCGAGTGCACGATGGCCCTGGCGGGCGGCGTCATGGTGGCCGCCAACCCGCTCCTGTTCGACCAGTTCAGCCGGCAGATGGGGCTGGCGCCGGACGGACGGTGCAAGCCGTTCTCGGCGGACGCCGACGGCATGGGCCTGGGCGAGGGCGCGGGCATGCTGGTGGTGGAGCGGCTGTCCGACGCGCGCCGCAACGGGCACAAGGTGCTCGCGGTGATCCGCGGCAGCGCGACCAACCAGGACGGCGCGTCCAACGGCCTGACCGCGCCCAACGGCCCGTCCCAACAGCGGGTGATCCGGGCCGCGTTGGCGAACGCCGGGGTACGCGCAGACGAGATCGACGTGGTGGAGGCGCACGGTACGGGGACCCCGCTGGGCGACCCGATCGAGGCGCAGGCGCTCCTTGCGACGTACGGCCAGGAGCGCGCCGACCAGCCGCCGTTGTGGCTGGGCTCGGTGAAGTCCAACATCGGGCACACGCAGGCGGCGGCCGGTGTGGCCGGTGTGATCAAGATGGTGCTCGCCCTCCAGCACCGCGAGCTGCCCGCGACGCTGCATGCGCAGGAGCGCTCGCCGCACGTGGACTGGGAGGCCGGCGACGTACGGCTGCTGACCGAGTCGGTGCCTTGGTCGGCGGAGGGCCGGGTGCGTCGCGCCGGTGTGTCCTCGTTCGGTATGAGCGGCACCAACGCCCACGTCATCGTCGAGGAAGCCCCGGCCGCCGAGATCGGCGAGCCCGAGGACGGCTCCGGAACGAGCGCTCCGGTAACTGACGCGTCCCTCAAGGTGGTTGATGCCGAAGGCCTGGCCGCGTGGGTGGTGTCGGGCCGGTCGGCGAAGGGCCTGGCCGGGCAAGCGGGGCGCCTGCGGGAGTGGGTGTCCAAGCGTCCGGAGCTGGAACCGGCGGATGTGGCGTGGTCGTTGGCGGCGACGCGGTCGTCGTTCGAGCACCGGGCTGTGGTGCTGGGCGGTGGTCGCGAGGA
>NZ_JBSIBZ010000189.1:0-3861 GCF_058245575.1 Streptomyces sp. UF-297
CCCCCCCCCCCCCCCCCCCCCCCCCCCCCCCCCCCCCCCCCCCCCCCCCCCCCCGCCGCCTCGATCGCTTCGGGTCCGAGCGTCAGACGGCGGTGGGCGCACCGGCGACGCGGCGCTCACCGCCGTTGCGCTCCTGCCAGAACCGGTACACCGCGGTGGCGTCCTCGCGTGCCTCGTAGCGCATGGGCAGGCGGCGCTCGTCCCAGTTCTTGGCGCACTCGCCGTAGAAGGTGTCGAGTTCGAAGTACTTGCGGTCGTCCACGTAGTGCGGCTCGTACGCGTCGCGGGTGGTGAGGAAGACGACCTCGTCCGGCGAGCAGTAGTAGAGCGACCCCAGGCACATCGGGCAGGGGTGGGCGAGTACGTAGATGGTGGTGCCGGTCAGGTGCTCGGTGCCCAGCTTCGTGCAGGCCTCGCGGATGGCGAGGATCTCGGCGTGGGCGGTCGGGTCGCTTGTCTGGGCGACCAGGTTGGGGGACTCGGCGAGGATCTCGCCGTCCCGGGCGATGACGGTCGCGAAGGGGCGACCGCCCTCGGCGACGTTCTGGCGGGCGATGTCGATGGTGCGCTGCACGAAGTCCATGAGGAGACCTCCACGGGAGAAGGGGCGCCGCGCCGCCCCGGGGATACGGGGCGGCGGGCAGAAAGAGGAGGGCCCCGGGGCGGGCCGGGGGACGTCGCTGTCCGGGCCCGCTCCGGGAGTGAGGTGCTGCCTGGGCGCCTTAGAAGGGCTTGGTGGGCAGGTACTTGCCGTCGAGGGTGATGACGGCGCGCTCGCCGCCCTCGGGGTCGGCGACCTTCTTGACGTCCAGCTTGAAGTTGATGGCGGAGATGATGCCGTCGCCGAACTGCTCGTGGACCAGGGCCTTCAGCGTGGTGCCGTAGACCTGGAGCATCTCGTAGAAGCGGTAGATCGTCGGGTCGGTCGGGATGCCGCCCTCGATCGAGCCGCGGGTCGGGATGGTCTGGAGCAGCATGACCGCGTCGTCGTCGAGGCCGAGCAGCTCGGCGACGGCCTTGGCCGCGGCCTCGGGCAGGGCGTGCTGACCGAGGACGGCAGCGGTGACGAAGGCGACGGACAGGCCGGTGACATCGGCGATCTGCTGCCAGGACAGGTCACGGCGGGTCTTGGCCTCGACCGCGGCGATCGCGAGCTGCTGACGGGCGGTGTTGTCGAACTGGGCGTGCACCATGGGAATGCTTCCTTTCGGACGGCCCGTCCCCTGAAGTGGCAGAGGGGATCGGGAAGATGGGGCCCCGGACATCCGGCCGGGTGGGGCCGGGGCGGGGGAGAGGATGGGATACGGGGTCAGGCCGCGAGGGCCGGACGCGTGTCGGTGATGTCGTCGACGGTTCCGGTGGGGATGTCGAAGACCCAGCCGTGCAGCCGCACGCTGCCGGCGGCCAGGGCACGGGCCACGCAAGGGTGGGTGGCCAGGTTCGCCAGCTGGGCGGCGACGTTGTCCCGCACCAGCGCGGCCACCGTGTCCTCACCCGGGTCGGCGGCGGTACGGGCCCGGGCGGCATCCGCGTGGCGCAGCCAGTCGGAGATGGCCGGGGCGGCGGTGAGGTCGTGGCCTTCGGCCAGGGCGGTCATGGCGCCGCAGGCGGAGTGCCCGCAGACGATGATGTCCCCTACACCCAGGACCGCGACCGCGTACTCGATGCTGGCGGCCACCCCGTCGGCGCCGGGCGTGTAGGCGGGTACGAGGTTGCCGGCGGTGCGGATGACGAACAGCTCACCGGGGTCGGTCTGGGTGATCAGCTCCGGGACCACGCGGGCGTCGGAGCAGCTGATGAACAGCGTGCCGGGCTGGTGGGTGCTGGCCAGGCGGGCGAAGAGCTTGGCCTTGGCAGGGAAGACCTCCCGCTGAAAGCGGTCGATTCCCTCGGCGAGATGACGCATGACCCGTGACTCCCTTCGATCGGGTGTGTCGGTGGGGGCCGACGTCATTCACTGTGCATGACCAGGTGCTATAGCGTCCAAGGCGCAATACCACTGACAGCTATCGATGGCATCTATACTTCATTGCATGAAGCCGGAACTGCGTCATCTGCGGTATCTGCTCGCCGTCGCCGAGCACGCCAACTTCACCCGCGCCGCCGAAGAGCTGCGCATCGCCCAGCCCACGCTCTCCCAGCAGATCCGCCAGCTGGAGAAGGCCCTTGGGGTGCAGCTGCTGGACCGCACCGGCCGCACCGTGCGCCTCACCGACGCGGGTGCGACCTATGTCCACTACGCCCAGCGCGCGCTGCGGGACCTCGCGGCCGGCGAGCGGGCGGTGCTGGACGTACACGACCTCTCCCGCGGCCACCTGCGGCTGGCGGTCACCCCCACCTTCACCGCGTACCTCATCGGCCCCCTCGTCGCCGACTTCTACGCCCGCCACCCCGGCATCACCCTGGACGTACGCGAGTTGACCCAGGACCGCATCGAAGCCGACCTCCTCGCCGACCGGCTCGACCTCGGCATCGCCTTCAGCGGCACCCACCTGTCGGGCATCGAGGCCACGGAGCTGTTCACCGAGCGGCTCAGCCTCGTCGTCGGCCCGCACCACCCCGACACCGGCTCGACGGACGCCCTGCCCATCAGCGATCTGCGCGAACGCCAACTGGCCCTGCTCAGCGGCGACTTCGCCACCCGCCGACACATCGACCAGCACTTCGCCGATCACCAGGTGCAACCGCGCGTCGTGGCGGAGGCCAACTCCATCAACGCCCTCACCGAGATCGCGGCCCGCACCCCACTGGCCACCGTCCTGCCCGACGCGATCACCCGCGACCACCCCCACCTGACCCCCATCCCCCTCACCCCTGCACTCCCCGCCCGCACCGTCACCCTCCTCCGCCGCGAAAGCGCCTACCAGAGCGCCGCCGCCCGCGCCTTCACCCACCAGACCACGCAGTGGGTCCACACACAGGGCTTCACCCTCTGATTCCGAACGCACATTCACCGAGACCGCGGCAAAGGCGAAGGGTGTGCCGATATTGACCACCTCGGTCAGCGCTCCGAACGTCGTGAACGCGGCCGGTCCTCGTCAGGATCAGCCGCGAGCACCATGACGTACGGCACGGTGATCACGACGAGCGAGGCGAGCTGCGGCACGAGCTGGAGGTCCATTTCGGCCTCGCGTCGAGTCGGCCACCCGAGGCAATGGCCGCTCGCGTGATCGCCTGGTGGGCAGCCGCCGACCCGGCCGACGGGACGGACAGCCGGTAGTCGTTCCTCTCAGCGCAATCGAGGGGATGCCCGTGAGTACCTACAGCAACGGCGCCTGCGGCCGGGCCACTTCGGCGGTGTGCTGCGACTCGGGGGCGAGCGGGAAATGGTTCGTGGTGTCGACGACGAACAGCCCCACGATGATCACCAGCAGGACGATCGCGAGCTTGATCACGACCAGCACATGGGTCACGCTCTTGGACAGTGCGCCGCCGACGATCAGCACCGCTGCCAGAAGGAGTACGAGCAGCGCGGCCGGCAGATTCATCAGCGAGCCTTCCGCTCCGCTCGGCGCGTACGGAATCGTCACGCCGATACCCGAGAGCACGGACTGCGGACAGCCGCACCGGCCCGGGTCGCCGATGTCAGTTCCAGGCTCGTTGTGCGCGGCAGGCTCACGGATTCGTATTCCACAGTCGTTCACAGTCGTTCAAGCGGTTCCTGAGAGCCGCTTGGAGCGGCCCCGGGAAGACGGAAAGCGGCGGGCCGGCCCAAAACTTTGGGGATGAACGCGACCGGCCCGAACCGGTCTCCGTGGCGCCGTCGGTCTCGTCAGACGAGCTGGGCGTCGAGGGTGATGTTCTTGACGCCGGCCAGGGCCTGGCTGACGGGGCAGTTCTTCTTGGCGTCCTCGGCGGCGG